>NZ_JCAKNE010000002.1:0-41873 GCF_059515965.1 Propioniciclava sp. LT432
CTAGGTGTACTGGGCCACGACGTTCATGACAGGCGGCTGGTCGGGGGTAGTCCTCCGAGTGCGCTGTGGCGTCTTTGAGTGTTGTAGGTCTCCAGCCAGGGGTCAAGGGCGTCGCGGCGGGCCTGGTTGCTGGTGAACACGTGGCGGTAGGCCCACTCGGTGGTCAGGGTGCGGTTGAAGCGTTCGACCTTGCCGTTCTGCCAGGGGCAGTGGGGTTTGATGAACTTCTGCTTCGCGCCAATGGTCTCGACCGCGTCGATGAACGCTCGACCATGTCGGTAGGCGAACGCGTTGTCGGTCATCACTCGCTCGATGCTGGTGATGCCGTGGGTGGCGAAGTAGGCCGCGGCTCGCAGCAGGAAGCCGGCGCAGGTGTCGACGCGTTCATCGTCGTGGATCTCGCTGTAGGCCAGGCGGGAGTGGTCATCGACCATCGAGTGGACGTAGTCGTAGCCGATCTTGGGCCGCTTGTTCTTGGCGACGATGGTGTCGGAGCGTCCGTGGGCCCGCCAGCCGCCACCGTCGGGGATCTTGCCCAGCTTCTTGACATCCACGTGCACCAGTTCGCCGGGACGTTCGCGTTCGTAGCGGACCGCGGTCTGCTTCGAGGTGCGGATCACCTGGCCGGTCATCGGGTCCAGGCAGGTCAGGGGCGGCATGCCCCGTCGGTGCAGGATCCGGGTCACGGTCCGCGGCGCGAGCCCGAGTTCGGCCGCGATCCAGTCAGGGCCGCGTCGGTGCTCCTGACGGGCGGCCACCACCAGGTCCTCCACCGTGGCTGGTGTCGCGGTCGGGCACGCGTGAGGACGGCTGGACCGGTCATGCAGACCGGCCTCGCCCTCGGCGTCCCAGCGTGCCAGCCAGCGGTGAGCACACTGACGTGAAATCCCCATCGCCTTCGCTGCATGGGCGACCGGCCAGTGCTGGTATCGGACCCGATCGACCAGCAGCTTGCGGCCATGAAAGTTGAGGCGGGCGTTACGGTGGGACACGAGGACCTCCGGGTGTGAGATGTGACCTTCGACAAGCCACACCCCACCCGGGGGTCCTCCCTCACGTCAATACCGACGCGCTGTCACCAACCTCTTGGCCCAGTACATCTAGGCTGGTGCCATGCGCCTCTACCTCGTTCGCCACGGACGCACCCCCAGCAACGTTGCTCGCCTGTTGGACACGGCGATCCCCGGGGCCGACCTGGACGCCACGGGCCGGGAGCAGGCGCGAACCCTCATCGATCGCCTCGCCGACCACCACGTCGGCGCCGTGTATGCATCCGACCTCGTCCGGACCCAGCAGACCGCCGCCCCCTTGGCCGCCGAGCGCGGGTTGGACGTCACGATCATCGGCGGGTTGCGCGAGATCCAGGCGGGGGAGGATGAGATGTCCCCGCTCTGGGACCGCTACATCGGTGCGCTCAAGTCCTGGGGTGAGGGAGACCTCGTCGCGAGCGTCCCCGGAGGCGAGGACGCGAACGCCTTCTTTGACCGCTACGACGCCGCTGTCGCCGAGATCGCGTCCGCGGGTCACGACTCGGCGCTGCTGGTGAGCCACGGTGCGGCGCTGCGCATGTGGATCGCCGCACGGGTGCAGGGCATCGACCTGGCCGAGGTGGTCGGACGCCGCCTCGGCAACACCACCGTGGTCACCCTGGAGGGCGACGGCGATGCCGGCTGGACCTTCGTGGCCTGGGACGAGATCGAGGAGCCCGACGAATGGCCCGCCTCGCCGACGCCCACGCCCGAGTTCGTCGAACTGTCCCGGGCCGAGGCCAGTGCGGCGGCGCCGGGGTGGCGCTACCTCCTCGGTCGCCTCCACCTCACCGTGGACTGGCCCTCGTTCGGCGAGGCGGCCTCGTTCGTCTCGGCCGTGGCCGAGGTGGCCGAGGGCATGGACCACCATCCCGAGGTCGACCTCCGCCGCGAGCGGGTCCACCTTGCGGTCGGCACCCCCGCGGTGGGGGCCGTCACGGGCCTGGACGTGGACCTCGCCAACCGCGTGTCCGTCCTGGTCCACCAGCGCGGGGGCCGTCCTGTCCCGACCGCGCTGACCGAACTCGAGATCGCCATCGACACCATGGACGCCGAGGCGATCCTGCCGTTCTGGGCCGCCGTGCTGGGCTACGAGCGCGACGGCGATGCCGCGTTGGTCGACCCCCAGCGGATCGGCCCGGGCGTGTGGTTCCAGCAGATGGACGAGCCCCGCCCCGAGCGCAACCGGATCCACCTCGACGTGACCGTCGCCCACGACGTGGCCGAGCAGCGCATCGCGGCGGCGTTGGCGTCCGGCGGCCGGATCGTGTCGGACGCCAACGCGCCGGCCTTCACGACCCTGGCCGACGCCGACGGCAACGAGGCCTGCGTGTCCACCTGGCAAGGTCGGGACTGACGGATCGGCAACGCGGTTCCCTCAGGAACACCGCCGGGGCCCATCGGACGTCGTCCGATGGGCCCCGGTCAGGTGCGTTGAGCCGCTCAGTGGGCGATCGCCCCGTCGGCGCCGGCGCCGGTCATGGAGCGAACCTCCATCTCGGCGGCCTTGCCGAGGTCCATCACCTCACGGGAGAGGACGGTGCCCAGCCAGCCCATGAAGAAGGCGAGCGGGACGGACACGATGGCCGGGTTGTCGTACGGGAACCAGGCGAAGCTCGCGTCCGGGAACATCGCAGTGGCGACCCGGGCTCCCCCGATCGGCGTCGAGACGGCGGGCGAGAAGACGATCAGGACCAGCGAGCTGATCAGGCCGGAGTAGATCGACCACAGCGAACCCTGGGTGTTGAACCGCTTCCAGTACAGGGAGTACAGGATCGACGGCAGGTTCGCGGACGCCGCGACGGCGAACGCCAGCGCGACGAGGAAGGCGATGTTCATGCTCTTGGCGAAGATGCCGCCGAAGATGGCCAGTGCACCGATGACGAGCACGGTGTAGCGGGCGACCTTCATCTCGGCGGCGGGGTCGGCCTTGCCGTCCTTGATCACCGAGTTGTAGATGTCGTGGGCGAAGGACGCCGAAGCGGTGATGGTCAGGCCGGCGACCACCGCGAGGATCGTGGCGAACGCCACGCCGGCGATGACGGCCAGGAAGATCGTGCCGCCCAGACCCGCGCCGGGGAGGAAGAACGCCAGGGCCGGGGCCGCAGCGTTGGCCTTGCCGGGCATCGCGGAGATGGCTTCCTGCCCCCCGGGCACGAGCGCCGCGGCGCCGTAGCCGAGCACCAGCGTGAACAGGTAGAACGCGCCGATGAGTCCGATGGCCCACGTCACTGACTTGCGGGCCGCATTGGCGGTGGGCACCGTGTAGAACCGCATCAAGACGTGGGGCAGGCCCGCGGTGCCCAGCACGAGGGCGATGGACAGCGAGATGAAGCCCAGCGGGTCCTTGTACTTGTCGCCGGGGGCGAGCATCTGCGGGTGGTCGTTGATCCGGACGGCCTCGCCCATGACGGCGTCAAGGCTGAAGCCGAACAGGGCGAGCACCCAGACCGTCATGATGCCGGCGCCCGTGATGAGGAGGACGGCCTTGATCATCTGGACCCAGGTGGTCCCCTTCATGCCGCCGATGAGGACGTAGGCGATCATCAGGACGCCGACGATGACGATGACGATGTTCTGCGCCATCTCGCCGGACAGGCCCAGCAGCAGCGACACCAGGCCGCCGGCGCCGGCCATCTGGGCGAGCAGGTAGAAGAAGGAGATGGCCAACGTCGAGAAGGCGGCGGCCAGGCGGACGGGCTTCTGGTTCATGCGGAAGCTGAGCACGTCGGCCATCGTGTACTTGCCGGTGTTGCGCAACGGCTCGGCGACGAGCAGCAGGGCCACGAGCCAGGCGACGAGGAAGCCGATGGAGTACAGCAGGCCGTCATAGCCGTTGAAGGCGATGGCGCCCGCGATGCCGAGGAACGAAGCGGCCGACAGGTAGTCGCCCGCGATGGCGAAGCCGTTCTGGGTGCCCGAGAAGGCCGCGCCGCCGGTGTAGAACGAACCGGCCGCCTTGCTCTGGTTGGCGGTCACCCGGATGACGATGGTCAGGGTGACCACGACGAAGAGGGCGAAGATGACGATGTTGAAGATCGGGTTGCCGAGCTGGGTCACTTCGCGGCTCCTTCCAGGCGCTCACGGATGATGGTGGCGAGGGGATCCACCTTGGTTCGGGCGTGGCGCAGGTACAGCCACGTGATGAGGAAGGTGGTGACGAACTGCATGAGGCCCAGGAAGTGGCCCATGTTGAAGTACTCCAGGCCGAAGATCGACTGGGACATGAAGTCCTTGGCGTACACGGACGCCAGGACGTAGGCGAAGTACCACACGAGGAACGCGATGGTCATCGGGAACGCGAACCCGCGGAACGTCTTGCGCAGGTGGTGGAACTCCTCCGAGTTCTGCACCTCGAGGAACGCCTCCTCCGAGATCTTCGGCTTTGGCGCGTTGGGGTCGGACATGGAACCTCCGTTGGTCAGAGCCGGCGATGGGCTGGCAGCCGCACACTAGTGGGGGCCTCATGTAGGTCGTCAACACCACTTCGGGGGCGTACGGCGGATCGTTGTGATTCCGTGATGATTGTCGACGTCGAGTATCTTGGTGTTGAAAATGTTGTATTTTTCAACGACCGGCATCGTCAGCGGAAGATGACCGTCCGGCGACCGTCCAGGAAGACGCGGTGCTCGGCGTACAGCCGGACGGCCTCGGCGAGCGTTCTGCTCTCCTGCTCCTGGCCGAGGGCCACCAGTTCGGGGACCGTCTTGGTGTGGTCGACGCGGGTGACGTTCTGCTCGATGATCGGGCCCTCGTCCAGGTCCTCGGTGACGAAGTGGGCGGTGGCCCCCACCAACTTCACGCCGCGGTCGTGCGCCTGCCGGTAGGGGTTCGCGCCCTTGAAGCCCGGGAGGAACGAGTGGTGGATGTTGATCGCTCGCCCGGTCAGCGCGGAGCAGAGTTCCGGGGAGAGGATCTGCATGTAGCGCGCCAGCACCACCAACTCGATGCCCTCGGCCTCGACCCGGTCCAGGACGGACCGCTCGAAGTCGGCCTTCGTCTCCGGGAGCACGACGTGCTCGCTGAACGGCACCCCGTAGAACGTCGCGAGCGGGCGCAGTTCGGGGTGGTTGGCCATGACGCCCGCCACCTCGATCGGCAGCAGGCCGGAGCGCTGGCGGAAGAGGAGGTCGTTCAGGCAGTGGGCCGCCTTGCTCGCGAGGATCAGGGTCCGTCGCGGGCGTCCGACCTCGTCGAGGTTCCAGGTCGCGCGCAGGTACGCGGCCAACGGACGGACCGACTCCTCGAAGGCGCTGCGCTCGAAGCCCGACTGCACTTGGACCCGCATGAAGAAGCGACCGGAGTCGGAGCTGAACTGCTGCAGTTCGGTGATGTTACCCTGCGCGGCCGCCACGGCTCCGCTGACGGCATGGACGATGCCGGGGCGGTCGGGACACTCCAGAGTCAGCACCCAGTGGGACGAGTCGGTCACGGCCGTCGACTCTACCGGCCCCTGCCCCGGGTCCAGCCCCGTGTCAGAGACCGGCCGCGTCGAACGCCTCGACCGCCTTCTCGCGACCACGGGCGGTGAGTTCCCTCGCGCGGTGGAAGTCGAACGTGGAGGCGATGTCCTGGGGGAACTCGATCAGGACGTCGGGCGGGCTGCTCGCCATCCGGAACCGGGTGATCAGCTGTTCCGCGGTCTCGAGCGACAGCGAGATGACGTCCGACGTGCGCAGCCCCTTGGGCAACATCCCGAAATCGAAGTCGCGCGGCTGCTCAAGGGCCGACGCCAACTCGTCCCCCTCCCCGAACCGCTGCGACCACCACTGGCGGACGCCGCGGACGGGGTCTGAGTCCAGGACGCCGCGGAGGCGCTCGGTGAGCTCGGACAACATGCCCTCGGTCTCGGCGGCCGCGGTGACGGGGCGGGTGCTGGTGGGTTCGGAGGCGCGGCGTCCGGACAGGGAGACGGCGACCGTCCGGTCGGCCGACGTGCCGAGCAGCGCGTCGACCGGGACGGGGTTGAGCAGGCCGCCGTCGGCCAGCAGGCGCCCATCGACCATCACCGGGGTGAACACGCTGGGGATGCCGATCGAGGCGCGCATGGCCGTGGCGAGCGAGCCGCGCTGGAACCACACCTCGCGGCTGTGGGTGAGATCCGTGGCGACCGCCGTGAAGGGGATCCGCAACTCCTCGATGCGGGCACCGTCGAGGATGTCGGCCACCCGCTCCATGACCCGCTGGCCCCAGAAGACACCGGGCCCGGTGAGGGCCGGGTCGAGGAGGCGGAGGACGTCGGTCTGGCGAAGCGTTCCCACCCACTCGGCGTAGGCGTCCAGCTTCCCGGCCGCCTCCAGCCCGCCGATCACGGCACCCATGGACGTGCCGGCGATGGCCACCAGGTCGTGCCCGCGGGAACGCAGCTCCTCGATGACGCCGATGTGCGTGTAACCGCGGGCTCCGCCCGAGCCGAGGGCGAGTGCGATGCGCATGTCACACAGGATAGGGGGACCCGCTGCCCTGAGACTTCTTGGCCGGAATGCCGGGTGAGGGCTCGGCTCGGATAGGGTGGACGAGAATTTTGACATGGCATGCCGGCGCAGAGCCGGCCACTCGACCAGATCGGAGTTTCCCTGTGGACGCAGACCTCTTGGTGGTGGGGGCGGGCTTGTTCGGCTTGACGGTCGCGGAGCGCGCGGCCAACGAACTCGGCCTCAACGTGGTGGTCATCGACCGCCGCCACCACATCGGTGGCAACGCCTACTCTGAGAAGGAGGCGAACACGGGCATCGAGGTCCACAGGTACGGGGCCCACCTGTTCCACACCAGCAACGAGCGCGTGTGGAACTACGTGAACCAGTTCACCGCCTTCACGAACTACCAGCACAAGGTCTACACGTGCCACAAGGGCGAGGTGTACCCGATGCCGGTGAACCTGGGCACGATCAACCAGTTCTTCCGGGCCGCCTACTCACCTGCTGAGGCGCGCGCCCTCATCGCCGAGCAGGCAGCCGAACTGGGCGACAAGGAGCCGGCCAACTTCGTCGAGAAGGGCATCTCGCTCATCGGGCGCCCCCTCTACGAGGCGTTCATCATGCACTACACGGCGAAGCAGTGGCAGACCGACCCGGAGAAACTCGAGGCGTCCATCATCAGTCGCCTCCCGGTCCGCTACACCTACAACAACCGCTACTTCAACGACACCTACGAAGGGCTCCCCGTCGACGGGTACACCGCGTGGTTCGAGCGGATGCTGGACAACCCCCGCATCACCGTGAAGCTCGACACCGACTTCTTCGCCGATCCCCAGTTCGGCAAGGCCGCGGCGGTCGGGCAGGTCCCAGTCATCTACACCGGCCCGGTCGACCGGTACTTCGACTACAGCGAGGGCGAACTGGGTTGGCGGACGATCGACCTGGAAGAGGAGGTCCTCCCAATCGAGGACTTCCAGGGCACGTCCGTCATGAACTACCCGGACCCAGATGTCCCGTTCACCCGCATCCACGAGTTCCGCCACTTCCACCCCGAGCGTGACTACACCAAGGACGCAACGGTCATCATGCGCGAGTACAGTCGCTTCGCCGGGAAGGGGGATGAGCCGTACTATCCGATCAACACCGACGCGGATCGTGCGGGTCTGCTGAAGTACCGAGACCAGGCCAAGGCTGAGACCGACGTCCTGTTCGGTGGGCGCCTCGGCACCTACAAGTATCTCGACATGCACATGGCGATCGGGTCGGCGCTGTCCATGTTCGACAACAAGATCAAGCCCCACTTCTCCGAAGGTGTGGCGCTGGAGAGTGGAGGTGTGGACGCATGAGTGCCACGGTGACACAGCCCATTGTTCCTGACGAGGTCACCTCAGGCATGCGGATTCTCCAGCGGGTCATTCTTCCCACGGAGTCGCAACTCGACACGGTGCCCCTGTACGTCGATGCGGGAGCCGCACTCGGCCCCCGATTCGACACGATGAACGGCAAGTCGTCGCAGCCCGGCCAGACCGTGGCCATGGTCTCGGAGGACGTCCACGCGGAGGACTTCGCCGGCAGGCACTCGATGCGGGTGCGGGGAGGGGAGCGCATCTCCTTTGGCACGTACTTCAACGCCTTCCCCGCGAGCTATTGGCGTCGCTGGACGTCACTGCAGTCGGTCCGCTTGTCGGTCACGCTGGACGGTGCGGGGACGATCATCGTGTACAAGTCCAACGCGAAGGGTTCCCTCCAGCGTATCCAGTCCCAGCACGTTCAGGGTCGCGAGACGGTCACGGTTGACCTTCCGCTGAAGCCGTTCGGGGATGGGGGATGGTACTGGTTCGACCTCGCTGCCGGTGGCGCCGGTCTTGCGCTGGTGGAGGCGATGTGGCTGGGCGAGGACCACGGCCGTGGGCTGGGTCAGGTGACGTTGCAGATCACGACGATGAACAAGCCCGACTATTGCGTCAACAACATCGAGCTGTTGGGTGACAACCCAGATGCTTTGGCCCACGTGAAGGAGGTCCTGGTCGTGGACCAGGGCAACCAGAAAGTGGCCGACCAGGAGGGGTTCGAGGTGGCGGCCGCCGGGCTGGCAGGCCGGCTCCGCATCATCAACCAGTCCAACCTGGGCGGCTCGGGCGGTTTCAGTCGCGGGATGTTCGAAGCTGTCAAGAACGGGTCCGATTACGTTCTCCTGTGTGACGACGACATTGTCATTGAACCGGCGTCGATCAACCGGCTCCTGACTTTCGCCAGTTACTGTGTGCGCCCCACGCTCGTGGGCGGTCACATGTTCGACCTGTACAACCGCACCGCCTTGCACACGATGGGCGAGGTGGTTAATTCGTGGCGCTTCCAGCCCGACAAGCCAGTCGCCGACCAAGTGACGGGCCATGATCTCGCGGTCTCCAATCTGCGCAGCACGGCTTGGATGCATCGTCGGATCGACGCTGACTACAACGGTTGGTGGATGGACTTGATCCCGACGTCCGTGATCAAGGAGATCGGACTGTCCCTCCCCGTGTTCATCAAGTGGGACGACGTGGAGTTCGGCTTGCGTGCGAAGGCTGCCGGCTACGCGACTGTGTCTCTGCCCGGCGCAGCGGTGTGGCACATCTCTTGGGGTGACAAGGACGACCTTGTCGGGTGGCAGGCGTACTTCCATGAGCGGAACCGCTTCATCGCGGCTCTGATCCATTCTCCCTATGAGCGTGGAGGGCGCCTCATCCGCGAGTCAAACTACATGGATGTTAAGCACCTTATCTCCATGCAGTACTACACCGAGGCCGGGCGCCTGATGGCCCTCCGCGACATCCTCGCTGGCCCGGACCAGCTGCATGACATCCTGGACGAGCGCATCAAGCAAATCCGAGGCATGGTGCCGGAGCATTCGGATGCGGTCTTCAAGCCCCGATTCGATGACTTCCCCTCGCCCCGTACCACCAAGCCGCCGAAACGGGGGCAGGGCTTCCAGCAGCCTTCGGTCACCCGAGTCGTCCCGTGGGCACTCAAGACGCTCGTTCGTCAGATCGGACTGCCGGTCAAGAAACAAGCAAAGGAGCGCCCCCAAGCAATCATCGCCCACCAGGACAACAAGTGGTGGCGGATGGCCCAATACGACTCCGCCATCGTCAGCAACGCAGATGGCACTGCCTCGTCTTGGTACCGTCGGGATCCGGGGGTCGTGCGGAAGAACTTGGCCGAGGCCACCCGACTACACGTCCAGATCTTCACGGAGTGGCCGCGACTGAGGGCCGCCTATCGTGAGGCACTGCCGCGCATCACGTCGCTGGAGGCTTGGGGTCAGACGTTCGCTCGACACACGGAGTCGGAGCTCAGACGCTAGTGACCGCGACCGCGTTGGCCGCCCCCGGGAGCGGGCGGGGACTGCTGGACGTCTGGCGCAACCGCTACCTGCTCAGCCTCATCGTCCGCAAGGAGGTACAGGTCCGCTATCGCGGGTCTGTACTTGGGATCGTCTGGAGTTACATCAAGCCGGCGATCCAGTTCGTGGTGTTCTACATCGCGATGGGCGTCTTCCTCGGTCTGAACAAGGGGATGCCCAACTACGCGGTCTACCTGTTCTCGGGCATCGTGGTGATGAACTTTTTTAACGAGGCCTTCGGGAACGCGGCCCGGTCGGTGGTGGGCAACGGCCAG
The DNA here is from genome assembly GCF_059515965.1 of Propioniciclava sp. LT432. Lineage (NCBI taxonomy): Bacteria > Bacillati > Actinomycetota > Actinomycetes > Propionibacteriales > Propionibacteriaceae > Propioniciclava > Propioniciclava sp. LT432. Next base: position 10,106 of record NZ_JCAKNE010000002.1, read on the forward strand.
TTGATCAAGAAGATCTACCTCCCGCGCGAACTGTTCCCCGTGTCCTCGCTGTGGGTGGCGGTGGTGCACTTCATGCCGCAGCTACTGGTGCTCCTCGTCGCGTGCTTCGTCGTCGGCTGGCGTCCGGACCTGCTCCACCTCGCGGCCATCGGCGGTGGCTTCGTCATCGTCGCCGTGTTCGCGGTGGGCCTCGGCCTGCTCTTCACCACGGCCAACGTGTTCTTCCGCGACGCGGAGAACATCGTCGACCTCATCGCCATGGTCGCCACCTGGGCCAGTCCGGTCCTTTATGTGTGGACCATGGTGCGGCAGGTGTCGCCCGATTGGGCGCTCAGCCTGTACATGGCGAACCCCCTGACGGTGGCCGTCGAACTCTTCCACTACGGATTCTGGTCGGCCACCACATCGGACTTCGGTGCATGGAGCGTTCCACCGCTCCTGTTCTCGGTCTGGACTCCACTGGTGCTCCTGCTCTCCATGCTGCTTGTCCTCGTGGGCGATGCCGTCTTCCGGCGTTTCGAGGGCAATTTCGCCCAGGAGTTGTGATGGGGGAACTCATGGTTCGCCTCGACGGCGTCACGAAGGAGTTCGTCCTCCGACACACTCGATCCATGAAGGAGGCCCTCGTCTGGCTGGTCAAGGGCCGCAAGGGAGACCTGTCCGCCAAGTTCAAAGCCTTGGACGGGGTCGAGCTCGAGATCCGCGAGGGCGAGTCGGTGGCGCTGCTCGGTTTCAACGGGTCGGGCAAGTCGACGACGCTGAAGATCATCTCCGGAGTCATGAGACCTGACAGCGGGAAGGTCGGCGTCCGTGGACGCGTTGCGGGACTCATCGAGGTGGGAGCAGGCTTCCACCACGACCTTCCCGGACGTGAGAACGTCTACCTGAATGCCGCGATCCTCGGCATGACCAAGGAGGAGATCGACGCCAAGTTCGACGACATCGTGGCCTTCTCCGAGATCGGGGAGTTCATCGACACCGAAGTGAAGTTCTACTCCTCGGGCATGTACCTGCGGCTCGCGTTCGCAGTGGCCGTGCACACCGATCCGGACGTCTTTCTCGTCGACGAGATCCTCGCCGTGGGCGACGAACCCTTCCAGCGCAAGTGCATCGCCCGCATCAAGGAACTGATCGCCGAGGGCAAAACGTTGGTCGTCGTCAGCCACGACTTGGACCTCGTTCAGGACATCTGCGATCGTGGCGTCGTCATGGAGAAGGGCCGCAAGGTCTTCGACGGGCCCTGCTCTGAGGCTGTCGCCCACCTGCGTTCCCGCCCATGAAAGCTGGTCCTGCCGGAGTCAGACCCGGTCGCGCCAACGGGTGAAGGCGGCGTACGCCGGACGCCGGAGGCTGGGCGGCACGAACCGCCACAGCCCTCGGACGAGCAGGTTCCGCGCGAACTGGACCGGCGTCGTGAAGCCGAGCCGGAGCATGCGCCACTGCAGGACGGCCTCACTGGTGAACAACTGCCACCCACCGCGGCGCCGATAGGCGCCAGCGCCCACCCGGTAGAGCACCAGGGGTTCCTCGACGTTCGTCACGTGCGCCCCCGCGTGGATCATCCGGACGAACAGCCAGTAGTCCTCGAGGCGGGCCAGGTGCTGGTACCCGCCGGCGGCCGCGACCGCCGCCCGCCGGTAGACGACCGAGGGGTGGTTGAAGGGATCCGCGAGCCTGGCGACGCGGGCGATCTCGTCCGGATCGGCGGGCCAGCCCCGCTGCAGTCCGCGCCGGGACTCGTCGGACTCGAACTCGACGATGGTGCCGGAGAGCAGGTCGACCCCCTCGGCCATGAGCGGGAGCTGGCGGGCGAAGCGCTGGGGGAGCGACACGTCGTCGGCGTCCGCCCGGGCCACGACCTCGTGCGCGCAGGCGGCCAGCCCGGCGTCCAGGGCACGGGCGAGCCCGACGTTCTTGGGCAGGGCCACGACGCGGACGGGCACGCCCCCCGTCAGCTCCCCGGCCTCGGCGCGGTGCAACACGTCCGCGATCGGGGCGGGGACGGGGCCGTCCACGACGACGACGAGCTCGTTCGGACGCAGGGCCTGGTCGACCGTCACCGACCTGATCGCACGCTCGAAGAAGGCCGCGTGGTCTCCGCGGTAGACCGGCAGGAGGACGCTGAACGGCGGCGTCCGCGGTGTGCCCGCACCGGGGTCAGGCACGTCCGGCGCCCCGTTCGATGGTGAGGACGTCCTCGGCGACGGGGGTGTCCGCCAGCACCGCGGCGGTCGAACGCGGCGCGCGGATGCCTTGGGCGAGCCCACGGCGTCCGTGCCGCAGGAGTGCGACGCGGTCGGAGGACCGGGCGAGCATCCTCGCCCACCGGACGGCGGTGGAACCGGCGTAGAGCGTCCTGTCGAAGGGGCCCAGCGCGTCCGAGCGGGTGAAGGCCCACACCTTGTTGCGGACCTCGTTGGTGAACCGCGCGCCGGGGTCGGCGTCGGAGGAGCCGAACACCTTCGTGAGGTGGTAGACGCGGGAGGACGGTACGTAGATGCCCTCCCCGTCGCGCAGCAGGCGGGCGGTGTATTCGAAGTCGTCGTTCCACAGGAAGTAGTCGGCCTCCGGCAACCCGTGGCGGCGCACCGCGTCGGCGTCGAGCAGGATCGAGACGAAGGACGCGGAGCGGATCGGATGGGCGCCGGCCATCTCCGCGGCGCCGCGGGCCACGCGGCCGGCCCCCGGGCGGGGTCGTGGACGGTTCATGGGGTGCTCGCGGCCGTCGCGCCAGTCGGCCCGCGAGGCGGCGATCGTCACGCGCCCCGGGTAGCGGACGCGCGCGGCGAGGAGGGCGGCGAGCGCTCCGGCGGTGGGCACGGTGTCGTCGTCCATGACCCAGACCAGATCGGCTTGGTGGTGCGCCACGGCACGGGCGATGCCCGCCGCGAATCCGCCGGCACCCCCTGTGTTGGTCGGGAGCGTGACGACCTCCGTCACCACGGGGTGGGACGCCGCGAGCTCGGCCGAGCCGTCCGTGGAGGCATTGTCGATGACGACCACCGCATCGGCGGGGCGTTCCTGCGCCCCCAGTCCGGAGAGGGTTTCGGCCAGCAGCTCCCTTCGGTTCCAGGCGACCACGACGGCCACCACGCGCTGGTCCAGCGAGGCGTCGACTCCCATGGTCGCCACCCTAGCGGCCCTGTCCGGTGGACCGCGTGAGCGCCGGTAGGCTGGCCGGGTGAGTCCGACCGTGTCGAACATCCTGCTGATCTTCGTGTTCATCCTGATCGGCGGGGTCTTCGCCGCCGCCGAGATGGCGTTGGTGTCCCTGCGTGACAGCCAGGTGCGGGCCATTGCCACGAAGGGAAGGCGCGGGGCGACGGTCGCCCGGCTCGCCAAGGACCCGAACCTGTTCCTCTCCGCGGTGCAGATCGGGGTCACCCTCTCGGGCTTCCTCGCCGCCTCGTTCGGTGGGGCCACGCTCGCTGCCGAACTCACCCCGGTGCTGGTGCGCTGGGGTCTCCCCGAAGGGGTCGCGTCCAGCATCGCGCTCGTGCTGGTGACCCTCGTGATCTCCTACTTCTCGATCGTGCTGGGCGAGCTCACCGCCAAGCGCCTGGCCATGCAGCGCGCCGAGAGCTTCGCCCTGCTGCTGGGTCCCATGGTCAACGCCATCGCCGTGATCACGCGGCCGATCATCTGGTTCCTGGGCGTCTCGACCAATGTCGCCGTGCGGCTGTTCGGGGGAGACCCCCGGGCGTCCCGCGAGGAGGTCACCGACGAGGAGCTGCGCGCCATGGTGTCCAGCTCGGTCACGCTCGGCGACGAGGAGAGGCAGATCGTGGACGAGGTGTTCGCGGCGGGGCAGGTGACGCTGCGGGAGGCCATGGTCCCGCGCACCGAGGTGGACTTCCTCGACGGGGACATGCCCGCCCACAAGGCCATCCGCCTCGTCGCCGACGGCGCCCACTCGCGCTACCCGGTCGTGGGCCGCGATGTGGACGACGTCCTGGGCTTCCTCCACATGCGGGACCTGTTCGACCTCGACCCCGCGGCGCGGCAGGCGCCGATCAGTGAGCTGGTCCGCCCCATCCAGGCGCTGCCCGGAACGGTCCGCATCCTGCACGCGCTCTCGGTCATGCAGGCGGGCAACGACCACATGGTCATCGTCAGGGACGAGTACGGCGGCACCGCCGGCATCGTCACCATCGAGGACCTCGTCGAGGAGCTCATCGGCGACATCACCGACGAGTTCGACCTCGAGGCGCCCGAGTCCGAGGGGGGCGGTTCCGACGAGGTGGACGGACTGACGACCCTGGAACAGTTCGCGGAGCGCTTCGCGCTGCTCCTGCCCGAGGGGCCGTACGACACCGTCGCAGGCTACGTCATGGCCGAACTGGGGAGCCTGCCGGAGGTGGGCGACACGGTCACCTGCGAGCTGCAGCCGGTCCCGGGGTCCGGCTCCGCCCCGCAAGAGGTCGAGTTCGCCGTCACCGAGCTCGACGGACGCCGTGCGTCACGCCTCCGCCTGGCACGCGTGGGCGCCGGCGCGACGACGGACCCGATCCAGTAACCTGCCCCGCGAGACAGAGGAGCCCGGAGGGACATGTCAACCGACGACGGCGCGGCCCTGCTCACCTCCGAGGGGGTGGGCGGATTGCTCGAGGCCGCCGTCACGCATGCCGGGGGATCCCTGGTGGCCTGGGCCCTCGACCACGTCGACGCCAACCCGAGCCAGTCCACGACCGCGACCTACTCGGCGATCGTCGACTGGCCCTACGGACGTCGCGACGAGTTGCTCGGGGTGAGCGCCCGAGCGCACGGCCTGTCGCCGTCCGACAGCCGCGCCGAGATCTTCGCCGACGGTGATCGCGAGGTTGCGGTGTGGCTCTACCCCAACGACCCGGACCTGCCGGGTTTGGCGCGTGCGGCGTACCCGACGTCCATGGCCGCCGTCCTCAACGCGTACAAGGCGGTCCCCGAGCCGATCACCGCCGACGACCTGAGTCTCGAGATGGTCACCTACCGGCCGCGACGCCGGGCCGTGCTGCGTGCAGCCGTCCGGGGTGGGGAGACCTTCTTCGTGAAGGTGCTCCGCGAGCGCCTGTTCGCGGACGTGTCGCGCCGCCACAAGCTGCTGCTGGACGCCGGCGTCCCGGCCCCGCGCATCGCGGCCGGCACCGCGGACTTCCTCCTCGTCCTGGGGGAGTTGCCCGGGCGCCCGCTGGCCCGTGCGGTCTTCGACCCCGTGGCACCGTGCACCGCCGAGGACCTCGTCGAGGTCCTGGACGCCATGCCGGCCGCCGTCGCGGGCCTCGAGCGCCGTCCACCGTGGGCCGATTCGGTCGACCACTACGCACGCATGGTGGGCGCCGCCCTGCCGTCCGAGCAGCAGCGCCTCGACCTCCTCACCCGGGCGATTCGGGACGGCCTGGCCGGACTGCCGCCGGGCGACGAACCCACCCACGGCGACTTCCACGAGGGGCAGGTGCACGTGGCGGACGGCCGCGTCGTCGGGATCCTGGACGTCGACACCATCGGTCCCGGGCGCCGCGCGGACGACCTGGCGTGCCTGATCGCGCACCTGTCGACGATCCAGCGCATGAACGCGGAGCAGGAGGGGCGGGTGCGTGACCTGTTGCGCGCCTGGGTGCCGGTGTTCGACGAGCGCGTCGACCCCATCGAGTTGCGGCTCCGGGCGGCCGCCGTGATCATCTCGCTCGCCACGGGGCCCTACCGCGGCCAGGAGCCCGACTGGGAGCGGGAGACGACCCGGATGATCGACTCGGCGGAAGCGCTCGTCCGGCAAGTCAGTTGAAAGTGAATCACAAAGCGGTATCAACGGCCGTCAGTCTGCTCTGACCGCGCGTGGGCAGGTGCGTCCCGAGTTATGCTCCCCCTCAGCCCGGGAACTCGTGCCCGGCTCACATGACGCGTGCCTAGGAGGCATAACGTGAAGAAGTCCCTCATCGGAACCGGTCTGGCCGTCGCGGTCCTGCTGGCCGGCTGCGCCACCCCGCCACCCGCCTCGACCGCGAGCCCGAACGCCTCCGCTCCCGCGCAGTCCGACTTCTTGGCCTGCATGGTCTCCGACGAGGGCGGCTTCGACGACAAGTCGTTCAACGAGACCTCGTACAAGGGCATGTTGGACGCCAAGGCCAAGCTGGGCATCCAGACCAAGGAGATCCAGTCGCAGACCACGTCCGACTACGCGAAGAACGTTCAGGCGATGGTCGACTCCAAGTGCGACATCATCGTGACCGTCGGCTTCGCCCTCGGTGACGCCACCGCCGCGTCCGCGAAGGCCAACCCCGACATCGACTACGCGATCGTCGACTTCTCCTACGAGAAGCCGGAGGCCAACGTCAAGGGGCTGACCTTCAACACGGCCGAGCCGGCGTTCCTCGCGGGCTACCTGGCGGCGTCCATCACGAAGACCGGCACCGTGGGCACCTACGGCGGCGCGCCGTACCCGACCGTGACCATCTTCATGGACGGCTACGCCCAGGGCGTCGACCACTTCAACAAGACCAAGGGCAAGAGCGTCAAGCTGGTCGGCTGGGACCGCGCCAGCAAGAACGGCACGTTCATCCCGGGCAACAAGTTCTCCGACGTGGCGGGCGCCAAGCAGCTCGCGCAGAACCTGGTGTCCCAGGGCGCCGACGTGATCCTCCCCGTCGCCGGTCCGGCGTCGGAGGGTGGCCTGCTGGTCGCCCAGGAGTCCGGCGGCAAGGTCGTCTCCATGTGGGTGGACTCCGACGGCGTCGTGTCCATGTCGAAGTACGCGTCGGTGATCCCGACCTCGGTCGGCAAGGGCATGGACGTGGCCGTGTTCGAGGCCATCAAGGCCTCGAGCGAGGACAAGTTCGACAACGAGCCGTACGTCGGCACCTTGGAGAACGGGGGCGTCTTCCTGGCGCCGTTCCACGAGTTCGACAGCAAGATCCCGGCCGAGGTCAAGGCCGAGATCGACCAGTTGAGCAAGGACATCATCAGCGGGAAGGTGATGGTCGAGACCACCGCCGCTGCCTGATTTCCCATGTGCGTGCGGGGAGGCGACACCACCGTCGCCTCCCCGCCGCCTACGCTGTCCGCATCTGACCAAGAAGGGATGCTCCGTGGCCCAGGGCACCAGCACCGGTTTGAGCTTGCGTGGAATCACCAAGCGATTCGGATCATTCACGGCGGTCGACCGGGTGGACATCGACCTGGTCCCCGGTGAGATCCACTGCCTCCTGGGCGAGAACGGCGCGGGCAAGTCCACGCTGATGAACGTGCTGTACGGGCTACTGGCCCCCGACGAGGGCGAGATCCTGGTCGATGGTGTCGCCCGACACTTCGCCAATCCCCGCCAGGCGATGGCGGCCGGCATCGGCATGGTCCACCAGCACTTCATGCTCGTCGAGGTGTTCACGGTCACCGAGAACCTCATGCTGGGGCGGGAGACCGGTCCCCTCCTCAACGCGGCGGCGGCGAGGCAGCGCGTCCACGAACTCTCCCGGAAGTACGGCATGCCCGTCGACCCGGACGCCGTCATCGAGGAGTTGCCCGTCGGCGTCCAGCAGCGCGTGGAGATCCTGAAGGCGCTGGCCAACGACGCGAAGTACCTCGTCTTCGACGAGCCCACCGCCGTGCTCACGCCGCAGGAGATCGACGACCTGATGCGCGTCATGCAGGCGCTGCGCGACGAGGGCAAGGCCATCGTGTTCATCACCCACAAGCTCCGGGAGGTCCGCGCCATCGCGGACCGCATCACCGTGATGAGGCGCGGCAAGATCGTCGGCCACGCCGAGCCGGGCACGTCCGAGACCGACCTCGCCGAGCTCATGGTGGGGCGCGCCGTCGACCTGCGCGTCGACAAGGAACCGGCCCGGACCACGGCCGTCCGGCTGTCCGTCGAGGACCTGCGCGTCGCCAACCCAGCCGGCGGCATCGTGGTGGACGGGGTGTCCTTCGAGGTCTCGGGCGGAGAGGTCCTCTGCATCGCGGGCGTCCAGGGCAACGGCCAGTCCGAGCTGGCCGACGCCCTGCTGGGCAACATCCCCCCGATCTCGGGGCGGATCGAACTCGACGGGGCCGACGTCTCCCGGGCGACGCCCCGCCGCACCATCGACGCCGGCATGGGCTTCGTTCCCGAGGACCGGGAGGCCGACGGCTTCGTCAACACGTTCTCGATCGCTGAGAACCTGGTGCTCAATCGGGTGACCAAGGCGCCCTTCTCCCACGGGCCGGCTCTGGACCTGGGGGCCATCGAACGCAACGCCGAGACGCTGCGCGAGGAGTTCGACATCCGCGCGCAGTCGGTGCACCACCCCATCACGAGCCTCTCGGGCGGCAACAAGCAGAAGGTCGTGCTGGCCCGAGAGTTGAGCCGTCCGCTGTCGGTGCTGGTGGCCAGCCAGCCCACCCGTGGCGTCGACGTCGGGGCGATCGAGTTCCTGCACAAGCGCATCGTGGCCGAGCGTGACAAGGGCACGGCCGTCCTGCTCGTCTCCACCGAGTTGGACGAGGTCGAGGCGCTGGCGGACAGGGTGCTGGTCATGTATCGCGGAAAAGTGGTCGGCGTCGTCCCACCGGACACGCCCCGGGAGGTGCTCGGCCTGATGATGGCCGGGGTCCCCGCCGACGAGGCGTCCCACATGGCGGCCGTCGACAACGAGGAGGAGAAGCATGGCTGAGGCAGGGCGGCCCTCCGTCTGGCGTGCGCGCGGCCGTAGCTGGGCGATCACCGCGGGTTCGATCGTCCTCGCCCTGGCCGTCGGGGCGGTCCTGATGGTCGTTTCCGACCCTGACGTCATCACCCTCTACGCCTACCTGTTCACCGCCCCCGCCCTCCCCCTGGGCGCCTCCTGGGCGAAGGTGTCCAGTGCGTACGTCGCCCTCCTCATCGGCGCGGTCGGCTCGCCCGGCGCCCTGGCGGCCACCGCCTGGCAGGCGGCACCCCTGATCTGCGCGGGCCTGGGTGTCGGCCTCGGCTTCCGCGCGGGCCTGTTCAACATCGGCGCCCAGGGCCAGGCCATCTGGGGGGCCATCGCCGCGGCGTTTGTGGGCTTCTCGATGGAGCTGCCGCCCGTGCTCCACGTCATCGTCGCGGTGCTGGCGGGCCTGGTGGCCGGGTCCTTGTGGGGCGGCATCGTCGGCTTCCTGAAGGCCACGACGGGGGCGCACGAGGTGATCGTCACGATCATGCTGAACTACGTGGCCAGCAGTGCGCTGGCGTGGCTCCTGCTCACGCCCGCGTTCCTCCGCCCCGGGCGCATCGACCCCATCGCCCCGGTCATCGAGGACACCGCGGCGTTCGGCATCATCTTCGAGCAGTTCCACGTGGGCTTCCTCGTCGCCGTCGCGGCCGCCGTCGTCGTCTGGTGGGTGCTCGACCGGTCGACCACGGGGTTCGCGATCCGCGCGGTGGGCGTCAACGCCCACGCCGCCGGCACCGCCGGAATGAACGTGTCGAGGACCACCATCGTCACCATGGCGCTGTCCGGGATGTTGTGCGGCCTCGCCGGCGTGCAGTACGCGCTGGGGCCGGGGGCCGACCGCATCGCCACGCCGCTGTCGCTGGGCCTGGTCGGCACCGTCGGCTTCGACGCGATCACGGTCGCCCTGCTGGGTCGGAGCAGGCCGTTGGGCATCGTCTTCGCGGGCCTGTTGTTCGGCGGCCTGCACTCGGGTGGCCTGGCGATGCAGAGCCTCGCCGGTACCCCCCTGACGCTCTCGACCGTGCTCCAGGCACTGATCGTCCTCTTCGTCGCAGCGCCCGCCCTCGTGGGTGCGTTGCTCCCCAAGGTGAAGGCGCCCCGCGCCACCAGCCTCGTCGGAGGTGAAGCCGCATGACCGCAGCAACCCAGACCGTCATCGACAACGCGCCCATCCAGCTCGAGTCGACGGAATCCGCCGCCGCACGCCGCGCACGCCTGTCCACGGGCGGCCTGTTGCTGCTGCTCGGCGCGCTGATGGCCGTCCTCGGCGTCCAGACCAGCGGCTCCGCCGGCTACGCGCTCTCGGACGCCTTCGCCGCGGTCCAACTACCCACCCTGACCGTCCCGGCGCTGCCGACCGTGCTCGCGTGCGCCGCACTGACCCTGCTGGCGGGCGCCGGCTTCGTGTCCGGGCGACTGTGGGGCAGGTCCAGGACGCTCGCCGCCACGGTGGCCGGGGTGGCCGTTGCCCTCGGCTTCGTCACCTGGGCCGCGGCCGGGAGCGCGTACGCGTTCCCCGTCGCCAACCAACTGTCCGGCACGGTCGCCCTCGCGACCCCGCTGGTCCTGGGTGCGCTCGCCGGTGTGCTGTGCGAGAACGCGGGCGTCGTGAACGTGGCGATCGAGGGCCAGTTCCTCGTCGCGGCCTTTACCGCGGCCACCGTGGGGTCCGTGACCGGGTCGATCGCGGTCGCCCTGCTGGCCGCGGTGCTGGCAGGCGTCGCGATGGGGGCGCTGCTCGCCGCGTTCTCCATCAAGTACCTCGTCGACCAGGTCGTCCTCGGCGTCGTGCTCAACCTGCTCGCCACCGGCATCACCGGCTTCCTGTTCGACCAGCTCGTCCAGCCCAACAGCGGCGAGCTCAACGTCGCCCCGATCATGCAGCGGATCCAGATCCCCGGGCTGTCCGCCATCCCGTTGCTCGGGCCGGTGCTGTTCGACCAGACGATCCTCGTGTACCTGGCCGTCCTCTCGGTCGTGCTGGTCTGGTTCCTGCTCTACCGCACGAGCTGGGGGCTGCGCGTCCGGGCCGTGGGCGAGCACCCGGAGGCGGCCGACACCGTCGGCATCAGCGTGCGCGCCGTGCGTTGGCAGGCGGTCCTCGTCGGCGGCGTCTTCGCCGGCCTGGGCGGTTCCTTCTTCACGATCGGCTCGACGGGTGGCTTCGTCAAGGACATCACCGTCGGCAACGGATTCATCGCCCTGGCCGCGCTCATCATGGGCCGCTGGCACCCCGTCCGCGCTGCGCTCATGGCGGTGTTCTTCGGCTTCGTCACCCAGCTGGCGTCGCAGCTGCAGACCCTCAACACGCCGATGCCGGGCCAGTTCCTGCTGATGCTGCCCTACATCGCCACCGTCATCGCGGTGGCAGGCCTCATCGGGCGCTCGCGCTCGCCGAAGGCCGACGGCGTCCCCTACACGAAGTGAGAGACGTGGAGATCGACTGGAAAGCCCTGCGAGCGGCCGCGAACGAGGCCTGCGCGCGGGCGTACGCGCCCTACTCCGGCTACCGGGTCGGGGCCGCCGCCCTGGTGTCCGACGGCCGGATCGTCACCGGCTGCAACGTGGAGAACGCCGCCTACGGCGTCACGCTGTGCGCCGAGTGTGGGTTGGTCTCCGACCTCGTCCGCGGCGGCGGGGGGCGTCTGGTGGCGTTCACCTGCTGCAACGCCGACGCGGACGTGATCATGCCGTGCGGTCGTTGTCGACAACTGCTGTGGGAGCACGGTGGCCCGTCGTTGCTCCTCGAGACCCCACTCGGGCTCCGCACTCTCGACGAGATGCTGCCCCAGGCGTTCAGCGTCGCGGACCTCGATGCCGTGGAGGAGTCCCGTGACCGTCGACCATGAACTCATCGCCCGGCTGCCCAAGGTGGCTCTGCACGACCACCTCGATGGAGGGCTGCGTGCCGCGACGGTCGCCGAGTTCGCCCACGAAGCGGGCCACCCCCTGCCCGCGCCCCCGACCGAGCTGGCGGAGTGGTTCTTCGACGCCGCGGACTCCGGCTCTCTCGTGCGCTACCTGACGACGTTCGACCACACCATCGCCGTCATGCAGACCGCCGAACAGCTTCAGCGGGTCGCCCGAGAGTGGGTCGAGGACCTCGCCGCCGACGGCGTCGTCTACGGCGAAGCGCGCTGGGCGCCCGAACAACACACACGACGTGGGCTCTCGCTGGTGGACGCCGTCGCGGCGGTCGGCGCGGGCCTCGCCGAGGGCATGGCCGCGTCCGCGGCGTCCGGTGCGCCGATCGTGGTGAGGCAGCTGGTGACGTCGCTGCGGCACACCGCCCCGAACCCCGAGGTTGTCGAGCTCGCGGTGGCGGGGGAGCACCTCGTCGCAGGTTTCGACCTGGCGGGCCCCGAGGACGGCTTCGGTGCCGAATTGCACGCGGCATCATTCGCCCGGTTGCGCGAGACCTTCACCCCCTTCACCGTGCACGCCGGCGAGGCCGCAGGCGTGGCGTCCGTCGCCGGTGCCCTGCAGGTCGGCGCCCTCCGACTCGGGCACGGGGTGCGCGTGGTCGAGGACATCACTCGCGACGAGTCCGGCTGGCGGTTGGGGCCGGTGGCGCGGTGGGTGCTGGACCGGCGGATCCCGCTCGAGGTGAGTCCCAGCTCGAACCTGCAGACGGGCGTGTGCGCGACCATGGCCGAGCACCCCTTCGGACTGCTCGAGCGCCTCGGCTTCGTCGTGACGATCAACTGCGACAACCGCCTGATGAGCCGCACCTCGTACTCGCGTGAGACCCGGTTGCTCGCCGAGGCCTTCGGCTACGGTCGGGCCGACCTCGAGCGCTTCACCACGGACGCCGTGCGCGCGGCCTTCCTGCCGCACGAGGAGCGCGAGCGGATCATCGCCGAGGTCGTGGCGCCCGGGTTCGCCGCGGCGTGAGGGGCGTCAGGGGAAGAGCTTGACGCCCAGGCCGTGGGCCACGATGCCGGCGATGCCGAGCAGCACGGCGATCCCGACGACACCGAAGGCCGTCCAGGCCAGGGCACGATGGAGCGTGACGTTCACGCCCGGCTCGGTCGCGAAGGCCAACTGCCGCACACCGAGGGAGAACAGGGCCGGGAGTCCGGCGCCGAGGAGCAGGCCGACGGCGAGCACCTTCCACACCGCATCCAACGCCGCCAAGGCCTGCGTCATCGGGGCACCTCCTCGGTGTGCAGGGCGGCCGGGGTGTCCGGTGCCTCCCAGTCGTCGTTGACGTTGTGGTGGCCGATGGGTCGCAGGCGGGAGTGCAGCCACATCCACAGGGCGAGCCCCACCATGACGGCGACGATCGTGATCGGACCGAACCAGGGTCCCAGGGCCGTACCGATCCACCACATGACGGCGGCGACCAGGCCGGCGCAGGGCAGCGTGATGAGCCAGGCGAGGGCCATCCGGCCGACGATGGACCAGCGCACCTCCGCCCGCCGGCCCAGCCCCGTGCCCAGGATCGAGCCGGTGGCCACGTGCGTGGTCGACAACGCGAACCCGAGCTGGGAACTCGACAGGATGACGGCGGCGGAGGACGCCTCGGCCGCCATCCCCTGGGGGGACGAGATCTCGACCAGCCCCTTGCCCATGGTGCGGATGATGCGCCAGCCACCGAGCCAGGTACCCGATGCGATGGCGACCGCGCAGGCGACCTTCACCCACAGGGGAATGGCGTGGGTGTCGAACCAGTGCCCCGACCCGATCAGCGCCAGCGTGATGACGCCCATCGTCTTCTGCGCGTCGTTGGCACCGTGCGCCAAGGAGACCAAGGACGCAGTACCCACCTGACCCCAGCGCAAGCCCTCGTCCATGATGCCCTCGGCCACGCCGCGGGCGATCCGGAAGACGAGCCACGTGCCCACTGTCGCGACCAGGACGGCGATGAGGGGCGACGCGAGGCCGGGCAGGATGACCTTGCCCACCACGCCGTCCAGCTTCGCGCCCTCACCGACCCACTTGACGCCGTCGATGCCGAGGCCTGCGATCGTCCCCCCGATCAGGCCGCCGAACATGGCGTGCGAGGAGCTCGAGGGGAGGCCACGCAGCCACGTGATGAGGTTCCACACGATGGCGCCGGTGAGGCCGGCGAGCAGGATCAGGAGCAGTGGGCGTCCGCCGTCGGTGAGGAGTTCGGCGCGGGGCGTCCCGTCGGGGTTCTGGATGCGGATGACAGCGTTGGTGACAGTGAGCGCCACCTCCACGGAGAGGAAGGCGCCGACAAGGTTCAGGACGGCGCAGAGGGCGACGGCCAGCTTCGGGGTCAGCGCGCGCGTGGCGATGGAGGTGGCCATCGCGTTGGCGGTGTCATGGAAACCATTGGTGAAGTCGAAGGCCAGCGCCGTCACGACGGCCAGCACCAGCAGGACCAGCTCGGGGGTCACGTCTCAAAATTTGTATCCTCGTGTTGACCGAGAGTTCACCTTCGGCGAGCCGGTTGCCACGGGTGGGTCGTGGGGCCGCCGCAGACCGGTCGGCAACCGCCGTTGCCCTAGGATCGAACCCATGACTTCTCGGATCCTCACCGCCGCAGCCTGGCCGTACGCGAACGGGCCGCGCCACATCGGGCACGTGTCCGGCTTCGCCGTGCCCGCGGACGTCTTCTCCCGCTACCAGCGCATGGTCGGGAACGACGTCCTCATGGTGTCGGGGACCGACGAGCACGGCACCGCGATCCAGGTGAAGGCCGACTCCGAGGGCCTGACCGCGCGCCAGACCGCCGACAAGTACCACCAGGTCATCGTCGAGGACCTGCAGGCCCTCGGCCTCTCGTACGACCTCTACACGCGCACCACGACGCTGAACCACCGGGCCGTCGTGCAAGAGCTCTTCACCTCCCTGCACCGCAACGGCTATGTCGTGGCGAAGAAGCAGATGGGCGCCATCTCCCCGTCGACCGGCCGGACCCTGGCCGACCGCTACATCGAGGGCGAGTGCCCGCACTGCGGCTTCGACGGGGCACGCGGCGACCAGTGCGACAACTGTGGCCGCCAGTTGGACCCGATCGACCTGAAGAACCCGCGCAGCCGCATCAACGGCGAGGTTCCGCAGTTTGTCGAGACCGAGCACTTCTTCCTCGACCTGCCGGCCCTGGCCGAGCAGCTGCAGCAGTGGCTGGCCACGCGCACCGACTGGCGGCCGAATGTGATCCGGTTCAGCGAGCAGTTCGCGAAGGAACTGCAACCCCGCGCCATCACCCGTGACCTCGACTGGGGCGTCCCCATCCCGTTGGAGGGGTGGGCGGACGCCGCGATGAAGCGCATCTACGTGTGGTTCGACGCCGTGATCGGGTACCTGTCGGCGTCCGTGGAATGGGCGCGGCGCTCGGGCGATCCCGAGGCGTGGAAGAACTGGTGGCACGACGGGGGCGCCGAGTCCTACTACTTCATGGGCAAGGACAACATCACCTTCCACACCGTCATCTGGCCGGGCATCCTTCTCGGTGCCAACGGTGAGGGCTCGAAGGGGGGCACGCCGTCCGAGACGCTCGGTCGCCTCGACCTGCCCACCGAGATCGTCAGCTCGGAGTTCCTGACCATGTCGGGGTCCAAGTTCAGCTCCTCCCGCAACAAGGTCATCTACGTGCGCGACTTCCTCGCCGAGTTCGGCCCGGACGCGCTGCGCTACTACATCGCCGTGGCCGGCCCCGAGAACCAGGACACGGATTTCACGTGGGACGAATTCGTTCGCCGCACCAACTACGAACTCGCCAACGAGTGGGGCAACCTCGTCAACCGGTCGGTCTCGATGGCGCACAAGAACGTCGGTGCCATCCCCGCTGCGGGCGAGCTGACGGACGCCGACCGCGCCCTTCTGGACGCCTGCCGCGCGGGTTACGAGACCATCGGCGGACTGCTGGGGCGCGCGAAGTTCAAGCAGGCCATCACCGAGGCCATGCGGATCGTCTCGCTCGCGAACAAGTACCTGTCCGACGAGGAGCCCTGGAAGAAGAAGGGAGACCCGGCCCGCCGGGACACGATCCTCTACGTGGCCCTCCAGGCAGTGCAGGACTGCAACACCCTTCTGACGCCGTTCCTGCCGCACTCGGCGCAGAAGGTGCACGAGGCGCTCGGGGGCACCGGCGTCTGGGCGGCGCAGCCCGAAATCGTGACCGTCTCCGAGGAGGGAGCGCCGGACTACCCGGTGCTCATGGGGGACTACAAGTCCGAGCAGGCCCGGTGGGAGTCGCATCCGATCGCCGTGGGGACCGCATTGGTCAAGCCCACCCCGATCTTCACGAAGCTGGACGAGAAACTCGGCGAGACCGGCCCCGCGTGGGCGCCGGTCGTTCCCACGGAGGTCTGAGCCGATGGTGGCGTCCGGGCCCGAGCAGTGGGCGGCCGTCGACGAGCGGCTGGCCGTCTTCGCCCGGGAGGACGCCGCCCTGGCCGCGGCCCGCACCTCCGCCGAGGTGACGAGCCCGGGCATCGAGGTCTCCCGCCAGTTCGGGCGCCTGCTCCACCTGCTGGCGGCGGCGTCCGGGGCCCGTCGCGTGCTCGAGTTCGGGACGCTGGCGGGCTACTCGACCATCTGGTTGGCGCGTGCGGTGGGCCCGTCCGGCCGCGTCGTGTCGATCGAGGTCGATCGCGGCAACGCGGCCGTGGCCCGGCGGCACCTCGAGGACGCCGGCGTCTCGGCCTGGGTGGACATCCACTGCGGACACGCCGCCGACGTCTCGGCGCGGATGCTCGCCGCCGGGGTCGAACCCTTCGACTTCGTGTTCCTCGACGCGGACAAGGCCTCCCTGCCCACGTACGTGGAGCGCGCGCTCGCGTTGACCAGGGTCGGGGCGCTCATCGTCATCGACAACGTCGTGCGCGGTGGACGCATCCTCGAGCCCGGGAGCGACCCGCAGGTCGCGGGGGTGGTGGCCGCGCTGGGTGCACTCCAATCCGACGACCGCGTCCAGGTCTCCATCACCCAGACGGTGGGGGAGAAGGGGTGGGACGGCTTCGCCGTGCTGCGCAAGGTCGCCTGAGCGCGCCGTTGCAGCGTCAGGCGGCCACGGCGTCCGCCTCGGGTTGGCGCGCGTAGCGCGAGGCCAACCACGAGCAGGCCATGAGTTGCGCCTGGTGGAACACCATCAACGGCAGCATGATCAGGCCGATCGGCTGGCCCGCGAACAGGACGACCGCCATGGGCAGGCCGGTGGCCAGCGACTTCTTGGTACCGCACATCTGGATGGCGATGACGTCCGCGCGGTTGAAGCCCAGACGCTTGGCGGTGAACCAGGTGAGCCAGAGCATGAACACCAGCAGGACGAGACACACGGCGACGAGGGCCACGATGTCGGTCCAGCCGACCATCGACCAGATGCCCTCGCGGATGCCCTGGGAGAACGCCGAGTAGACGACCATCACGATGGAGGCCTGGTCGAACAGCTTGAGCTTCTTGTGCCGCTTCACGAAGTCCGCGGTCCAGCGGCGGGACAGCTGGCCCAGGATGAACGGCAGCAGGATCTGGAGCACCAGGTCGACGATGGAGCCCAGGCCGACGTTGGCGTTGCCCGTCGTGTTCATCAGGGCGATCGCGAGCAGGGGCGTCAGGAAGACGCCGAGCAGGTTGGACGCCGACGCGCTGACGATGGCGCCGGCCACGTTGCCACGGGCGATGGACGTGAAGTTGATCGAACTCTGGACCGTCGACGGACAGAGCGTGACGTACACCATGCCGGGAACCAACGCGGGGGCCAGCGCCCAGTGCGGCAGGAGCCCGATCAGAAGCCCGATGAGGGGGAACACCACGAACGTGAACGTCAGGATCGTCAGGTGAAGCTTCCAGTGCTTGAGGCCCTGCAGCGCCTCGCTCGGATGCAGGCGCGCCCCGTAGAGGAAGAACAGGAGGAAGATCGCAACCTTGGTGGCCACCGACAGGATGTCGGCCCCCACCCCGGAGGCGGGCAGGAACGATGCCACCACGGCCGCCGCGATGATCGCCATGAGGAAGGGGTCCAGCCTGAGCCGTGCTGCGTTTGCCACCCCGACACACTAGCCCGCGCCGCCGACGCGTGTGCGCACAACTGGCCCGCCCCCGCACCCCGGTGCGGGCACGACTATTGTTCTGACCCATGGTCGTAGCACGGGACTTCCACGAGATGGGCGAGGCACTGGGGGACGCGTCCGCGGTGTTGCGCAGCAACGCGGTGGCGGCAGGTCTGGACGCGGCGGTCCCGACCTGTCCCGGTTGGACGGTCCGCGACCTGGTCACCCATGTCGGGCTCGTCCACCGCTGGGCCGCCTCCCGCGTGTCCGGGGGCCGCGGTGAGCCCGAGGCGCTCGTCCTGGCCGAGGCCGAAGCCGTCCCCGACCTGCTCGACTGGTTCGACGACGGCATGGTGCAGCTGCTGAACGCCCTGGCCGGCGCCCCCGAGGACCTCGACGTCCGCTTCTTCCTCCCGGACGCCCCACCGCCGCGCGACGCGTGGTTGCGGCGCCAGGTCCACGAGACCACGATCCACGCGGTGGACGCGATGGCGGCACGGCTGGGCCGCGTCCCGCGCGGAGAGGAACTCTGGTTCACGCCCGGCCTCGCCGCGGACGGGGTCGACGAGTTCCTGACCGGCTTCCTCGTGCGCCGCCCCCCTGAGACCGACCTGCCACGCGCGGGCTCGGTCCTGTTCCGTGCCACGGACGTCGATCGCGCCTGGCGTGTCGAATTCACCCATGACGGCGCCATCACCACTCGCCACACCGGCGACGCGCCGGACGCCGACGTCACGGTGAGCGGCACGGCCCGCGAGTTGTTCCTGTCGGTGTGGAATCGCGGTCACGCGGCGACGGCGTCCGACCCGGCCTGGTGGGCCGAGTGGGCCGAGCGCGTCCGGGTCACTTGGGCGTGAACCTCGTCCCCGTCATGGACGCCGCCGACCCGCGGCTGTCCGACTACGTCGCCCTGCGCGACACCTCGCTGCGCAAGCACCTGGAGTCCGAGCGCGGGCTCTTCATGGCCGAGGGGGAGAAGGTCATCCGGCGTGCGGTGGAGGCCGGGCACGTGCCGCGGTCGTTCCTGCTGGCCGAGCGCTGGATCCCGGGGCTGGCCGATGTCATCGAGCGACATCCCCAGGCCCCGGTCTACGTCGTGTCCGAGGCGCTCGCCGAGCAGGTGACGGGGTTCCACGTGCACCGCGGGGCGCTGGCGTCCCTGCACCGGGCGGAGCCGACCCCGATGGTCGATCTGCTGGGGGCGCGCCGACTCGTCGTCGCCGAGGACATCGTCGACCACACGAACGTGGGGGCCATCATCCGCAACGCTGCGGGCTTGGGCTGGGACGGAGTCCTGCTGGCCCCGCGCGCGGCCGACCCACTCTACCGCCGGTCGATCAAGGTCAGCATGGGGACGGTCTTCTCGCTGCCGTGGGCCCGGGTGGACGACTGGGCCACCGCCCTGCCGACGCTGCGGGGGGCCGGCTTCACCGTGGTGGCGTTGGCGCTCACCGAGGACGCCGTGGCGCTGGACGACTACGTGGCCGCGGGGCTGCCCGACAAGCTCGCCGTCGTGGTCGGGACGGAGGGCGAGGGGCTGTCGCGGCGCTGGGTCGAGCAGGCGGACATCGTCGTCCAGATCCCCATGCAGCACGGGGTCGACTCGCTCAACGTCGCCGCCGCGACCGCCGTGGCGTGCTGGGCGCTGCGCTGAGTTGCGTCAGAGGTCGCTGCGCTGAGCCGCGTCAGAGGTCGTTGCCGGTGACCTTCTTGGGCGTGACCGGCCAGTCGTCGGGGTAGAGGTGCACGAGGGCGTCGTGCTGCTCCTGGAGCTTCCGGAAGGAGCGCGTCGAGAGTCTGTCGCCGAAGACGGTGCCGTTGAGATGGTCCGTCTCGTGCTGCAGACAGCGGGCGAGGAGCCCGTCGCCCTCGATGACCACCTCGTTGCCCCACGGGTCGACGCCGGTGCAGGTCGCGTGGTCCGGACGGGCCAGCGGCTGGTAGCCGCCCGGGAACGACAGGCAGCCCTCGTCGGTCTTGTCCAGCACACGATCCTTGCCGGTGGGGGTCGTCACGACCGGGTTGCAGACGGCGCCGACACGAACGTGCTCGTCGGCGTCCGGGCACTCGTAGACGAACAGGGAGAGGCCCAGACCGACCTGCGTGGCCGCCAAACCGACGCCGCGGGCGGCCCGCATGGTGGCGAACATGTCGCGGACGAGCTCACGCAGCTCGTCGTCGAACACGGTGATCGGCTCGGTCTCCTCATGCATCACCGGGGTGCCCCACCGGGTGATGGGCAGGATCTTCCCGCCGGTCATGAGTTCCTCGATCGCCATCTCTCTCCTCCGCGTGCCTGTGCGCTGGGCAACCCCACCATTCTGGCACGCTGGCGGGTATGCAGCCCTCCTCCGAGGCCACGGTGGCCCCCGGCCTCGCGCGCGACCTGGCGGCCTGGGCCGACCACCTGCGGCTGGGCCGCAACCTGTCCGAGAACACGCGACGCGCCTACGCCGGTGACCTGCTCGACCTGGCGACCTGGGTCGCGACCCGCGGCGTCTCGTCGTGGGGACAGGTCGACCACCGCCTCCTGAGGGCCTGGCTCGCCGACCTGCACCGGCGCGGGGCCGAGCGGACGACGATGGCCCGGCGTGCCACCGCCGCGCGGGTGTTCTTCGCCTGGGCCCATGCGGACGGACGGGTGGCCACGGATCCCGGTAGCGCGCTCCAGTCGCCGCGCGCGGCGCGCACCCTGCCCCCGACCATCGACCGCGGCGTCATGACGGACCTGTTCGCCCACTTGGAGGGCCGCGTGGGGGCCGCGGAGGACGACACCGAGCGTGCGCTGGCGACCCGGGACCTCGCCATGGTGGAGGTGCTGTACTCCGCGGGCCTGCGCGTCGCCGAACTGTGCGGACTCGACACCACCGGCATCGACCGGGCCCGCGGACTGCTGCGCGTGCGCGGGAAGGGCGACAAGGAGCGCTCCACCCCGCTCGGCGACCCCGCGCGGCGTGCGCTCGAGGCGTGGCTGCGGGAGCGCAGCCACGTGGCCGGGCCGGACGCCGGCGCCGCGGTCTTCGTCGGGGCGCGGGGGAGCCGGATCGACCCGCGCGTCGTCCGTCGGGTGGTGCATGCGGCCCTGGACGCCGTCCCGGACGCCCCCGACCTCGGTCCCCACGGGCTGCGCCACGCCATGGCCACGCACCTTCTCGAGGGCGGGGCGGACCTGCGATCGGTTCAGGAGATCCTCGGGCACGCCTCGGTCGGGACGACGCAGATCTACACCCACGTCAGCAACGACCGCCTGCGCGACGCGTTCCGGCAGGCACATCCGCGCGCCTGAGAGACGCCGAGAGCCCGTCGGTCGCGCCCGGTAGCGGGCGTTGACGTCGAGGGTCGAGAACTGGCGGCCCGTGGCCGCAGCCGGATGGTAGAACTGGTGGGGATGGATTCCGCCTGCCTGGCGTTTTCTACACCGGCACGATCAACGTCTACGTGATCCAGACCCTCGCCCTCGTGGACGTGCCGGTGGAGAGTGGCGGCACCGTGGGAGGATCCTCCAGACTGGACAGCGAGTCGGTAGCGCCATCGGCATGGCCATCGTCCCCGGGATCTGGTTCGCCACCTTCGCCCAGGGCCCGGCACCCGCCCACGCCGCCATCTGCGGATTCGTGATCATCGGCCTGGTCGTCCATGTCCTGGCTCGTCGGGAGGCGCCGCTGTCTGCCGGACAGCCCTGACCCGGTGTGTCCCGCACGGTCGCGCCGAGGGCGCTGTGAAGGCGCCGGGAGGGTCCCGCCAACTGGCGTTCCTGCTCAGATCCAACCGCGTCGTTTGAAGGCGAGGTAGAGACCGGCACATACCAGGACCATCAGAAAGACGGCGAAAGGATAGCCCAGCACCCAGTCGAGTTCGGGCATGTGCGTGAAGTTCATGCCGTAGATGGTGCCGACGAGTGTGGGCGCGAAGAGGATGGCAGCCCACGAGGAGATGCGTTTGACTTCTTCACTCTGGGCCAGGCTCGCTTGGGTGAGCCGATGCGTCTCCTCGTTCTGCCGCTCTCCGACGAGGGTGGCGTTCACCGTGAGGATGCTCTCCAGCAGGACACGGAAGGCGTCCACTCGCTCGATGACGCGTACCGCGTGGTCCTCGACATCGCGAAGGTAGCGCTGCAACTCTGGGTCGACCTTGTAGTTGTCGAAGCCCGCGCGCAACGCGCTCAGGATGCCTGCCAACGGTCGGGTGGCCCGCTGCAGCTCGATCACTTCCCGAAACAGTTGGTAGACCCGCCGCGACACCGACTGGTCGCCGGAGAACACCTGGTCCTCGATCTCGTCGATGTCGTTCTCGACGCCGGCGACCACCGGCGCGTATTCGTCGACGACCTGGTCGAGGATGGCGTACAGCACCGCCTCGGGGCCGAGCTTCAGCAGGTTCGGTGTGCGTTCCATCCTGCTGCGCACCGAGGCAAGGTTGGGCGATTCGGCGTGGCGCACGGTCACCACCCAGTCCTTACCGGTGAAGATGTGAAGCTCGCCGAGTTCGACTCGTTCCTCCGTCTCGATGTAGCGAGCAGGGCGCAGGACCGTGAACAGGACGTCGTCGTAGCGCTCGAGCTTGGGCCGCTGGTGCGCCTTGATCGTGTCCTCGATGGCGAGGTGATGGATGGTGAACTCCCGCGCGACGGAGAGGACCTCCTCGCGGGGTGGTCGGTACAGGCCGATCCACGCCATCCCACCTTGATCGCGCAGGGCCTCGTACGCCATGTCGAGGGATGACGGTTCCGCCACGCGTCGGCCATCCACATAGATGGCATTGTCGACCACCGCCATGTCAGCTCCTCGCGCGAACGGGCGTCCCCCTGGGCGGCCGCAGTCTAGCTGGCCACGTGGCCCTCGGCGGGAACCGTGCGATGGCGGGGCGAGCCTCGGAGGGTTGTGCTGCGCGCACGCAGGGAGAACAGTTGTCAGTGGCAGGGGTGCCTCCCAGCCTTGGTAATCACAGGAGTTGCCATGACCAGCAACCCGGAGCCGACCTTCGCCGAGGTGGGGGAACCGACCACCCCCGCGCAGGCTGACGCGTTGACACCCCCCAGTCCACAGCAAAAGTTGGCGAGGGGGCACGGCGCCTTGGGGGCTTTGACGCTGGGGGCGTTGGGGGTGGTGTTCGGCGACATCGGGACCAGCCCCCTGTACGCCCTGCAGACGGTGTTCAGCGCGGAGCACAATGCAGTCGCCCCGACGCGTGAGGACGTTTTCGGAGTGATCTCAATGGTCTTTTGGGCGATCACCATCGTGGTGTCCTACGGGTATGCGGCCTTGATCATGCGCGCCGACAACGACGGCGAGGGAGGCATCTTGTCACTGGTGGCTCTCCTGCGCCGCCACCTGTCGGAAAACGGCCGGCCGATGGCCGTCACGCTTGTCATGGGAGTCGTCGGTGCCGGCCTGTTCTACGGCGACAGCGTGATCACGCCGGCCATCTCCATCATGTCGGCCATCGAGGGCCTCTCGGTCGTGAACGAGAGCTTCCACAGCCTGGTGCTCCCTCTTTCGGTGCTGGTCCTGACCGGGCTGTTCTCGGTGCAGCGCTTCGGGACGGGCAAGGTGGGCCGGCTCTTCGGACCCATCATGGCGGCCTGGTTCCTCACCCTCGCCGCGCTGGGGATCCCGCACGTGGTGACCACGCCGGAGATCCTCGGTGCGATCTCTCCGCACCACGCGCTCGCCTTCGGCATCACCCACCCCGGGATCGCGTTCATCGCAGCTGGCGCCGTGGTCCTGACGGTGACAGGCGTGGAGGCGATGTACGCCGACATGGGCCACTTCGGCGCCAGGCCGATCCGGTTGGCGTGGTTTCGCGCTGGTCTTCCCCGCCCTGACGATCAACTACCTGGGCCAGGGTGCCGAGATCCTGCGCAACCCGAGCGCCGTTGCCAGCCCGTTCTTCCTGATGGCGCCCCCGTGGGCCCGCATCCCCTTGGTCGTCCTCGCCACGATGGCCACCATCATCGCCTCACAGGCAGTCATCTCCGGGGCGTTCTCGGTGTCGCGGCAGGCCGTGCGCGCAGGCCTCCTGCCGCGACTCAACGTGCACCACACCTCCAAGGAGGAGGGCGGTCAGATCTACATCCCGGCCATCAACTGGATCCTGTTCGTGGGCGTGGTGATGCTGATCGCTGTCTTCCGAAGCTCCGAGGCGCTGGCCAGCGCCTACGGTCTCGCAGTCACCGGCACGCTGCTGTTGGAGATGTCGATCTTCCTGATCCTGGCCCGCTTCGTGTGGCGTGTCGCGGTCTGGAAGATCACCGTCGCGGTCGTGCTCATCATGGGCGTCGAACTGGTCTTCTTCGCAGCCAACCTGGCGAAACTCCTGCACGGGGGCTGGTTGCCCCTGCTCATCGCCAGTGCGGTGGTGGTGGTCATGCTCACGTGGCGCGCCGGCGCGGCGTCCGTCCACGCCCGGCGGGAGGAGATCGAGGGCCCGCTGTCGGACTTCATCGACCTTCTCCACTCGCGGGCCATCCCCAGGGTGCCTGGACTTGCCGTGTTCCCTCACCCCAACAAGGTCACGACACCGCTCGCGCTGCGCCAAATTGTCGCCTTCACGCACGTGCTGCATCAGCAGATCGCCATCGTCAGCATCGTGAACGAGAACGTGCCCCACATCCGTCACGTCGACCGGGCCGTCGTCGACGACCTGGGCTACGTCGACGACGGCATCATCCACATCAGCTACCACGTCGGTTTCAACGACAGCCAGCACGTCCCCCGCGCCCTGGAGTGGGCCCGCGCCAAGGGACGCGAAACCAACAACCTGGACCCCGACAAGGCCTATTACTTCCTCTCGTCCCTGCGTCTGACCCGCCGGGATGTTCCCACGCTGCCCCGCTGGCGCCGGTCACTGTTCCTCTGGCTGGCCCGCAACGCCGCCGATCGGACCACCGTCTTCCACCTGCCCAGGGAACGCACGATCGTGATGGGCGGCCAACTGGAGATGTGAGACACCACCATGGGGATCCAAGTACGACCGGCGACGGACTTCGCCGACGTGGCGACGATGTTGGGACCCAAGCGTCCTGGCGCCAACGTGTGCTGGTGCTTGAGCTATCGACTCCCAGCGAAGGAGAACCGCGCCTTGCTCGGCACCGACCGTGGCGACAGGGTGGCTGAGCTGATGCGACAGGGCCCACCCGGCGTGCTCGCGCACGACGGCAACGACGTCGTCGGCTGGGCGGCGGTGCACCCCCGTGCCGACACTTCGTTCGCGACCAGCCGCAAGATCCCTCGCCTCGACGACTTGGACGTGTGGTCGGTGTGGTGCATCCGGGTGCGGCCCGGGCACCGCGGCAGGGGCATTTCCCATGCGCTCCTGGCTGGTGCGGTGGAGTTCGCCCGACAGTCTGGTGCGCCGGCGATCGAGGGCTACCCGGTCGACAACCAAGGGCAGAAGGTCGACCTGACCATGGCCTACGTTGGCACGCGCGCCCTGTTCGAGAAGGCCGGGTTCACCAAGGCCGCCGGCACCGACTCCGTGATCAACGGCTTCCCGCGCGTGCTCATGAGGCTCGACCTGCGCTGAGCGTCCCCTCCCACCCTGATGGGGCGCATCCCGTGAGCATGACCCGACGCCATCGGGAACCGTCGCACGCACGGCCGGTTTCGGCGCGGCCCAAGCGGGTACGAGACCCGGCAAACCTCCGGCCCGGGCACCCGGGTTCGGCCCGGCGAGCAGAGGAACCCCGCCATGTCCCCAAACCAGCCGCGCAACGACGTCCCGCTGAACCCTCCGTCAGGGCCGGGAGTGGCCAACCCACCCGTCGACGAGCCCACCGCTGCCGTCGCACCGCCGCCGCCCAAACCGTCGCAGCAGGGGCCGGCGACGGTCACGCCGACCGGCGCCCCGACCGGCGCGCCACCGGAGGCGTTCGCGCAGCAGGGCGAGTACCTGACCACCGCCCAGGGTGCTCGCCTCCGCACCACGGACCACGCCCTCAAGGCGGGGCCACGCGGCCCGGTCCTGCTGCAGGACCACCATCTCCGCGAGAAGATCACGCACTTCGACCACGAACGCATCCCCGAGCGCGTGGTGCACGCCCGCGGCACCGGCGCGCACGGCGTCTTCATCGCCAACGGCAGGGCGACCAAGATCTGCCGGGCCGCCTTCCTCAAGCGCGGCGTGGAGACGCCGACGTTCGTCCGGTTCTCCACCGTGGCGGGGTTCCGGGGCTCGTCCGACACGGTGCGCGACACGCGCGGTTTCGCGACGAAGTTCTACACCTCCGAGGGCAACTACGACCTGGTGGGCAACAACATCCCTGTCTTCTTCATTCAGGAGGGAATCAAGTTCCCTGACATCGTCCACGCGGTCAAGCCGGAACCCGACCGGGAGATACCGCAGGCGCAGAGCGCGCACGACACGTTCTGGGATTTCGTGTCGCTCCACACCGAGGCGCAGGCGCACGTCGCCTGGAGCATGTCGGACCGCGCCGTGCCGCTGTCCTACCGCATGATGGAGGGCTTCGGGGTCCACACCTTCCGCCTGATGAACGACGCGGGCGAGACCAGCCTGGTCAAGTTCCACTGGAAGCCGCGCCAGGGCGTCCACTCCCAGGTATGGGAGGAGACGCAGCTCACGGCCGGCAAGGATCCCGACTACCACCGCCGCGACCTCTACGACGCCATCGACGCCGGCGCCCACCCGGTGTGGGACCTCGGCGTCCAAGTGATGCCGGACACCGAGGACGAGACCTTCGAGGGCATCGACCTGCTCGACCCGACCAAGATCGTGCCGGAGGAACTCTGCCCGGTGGAGCTCATCGGCACCATGACCCTGAACCGACGCCCGATCAACTTCTTCGCCGAGACCGAGCAGGTCATGTTCAATCCCGGCAACCTCGTGCCCGGCATCGACATCACCAACGACCCGCTCCTCCAGGTGCGGTTGTTCTCCTACATCGACACCCAGATCACCCGCTTGGGTGGCCCGAACTTCAGCCAGATCCCCATCAACAGCCCGCACTGCCCGGTCAACGACATGTTCCGCGACGGCTTCCACCAGCACGCGGTGCACGGCGGTGTCGCGCCCTACCGGCCCAACTCGCTCGACGGGGGCAACCCGGCCGAGGCATCGGACGCCGATGGCGCCTTCATCGACGTGCCGACGCCGGTGGCGGGTGAGAAGGTGCGCGCCCTGTCTGCCAGCTTCGACGACCATTTCAGCCAGGTGACGCTCTTCGTCCGCTCGCTGAGCGAGGTCGAGCGCCAGCACCTGGCCCGCGCCTACACCTTCGAGCTCGGCAAGTGCTACGAGGAGTCGATCCGAGTGCGCCAGCTGCAGTGCCTGGCCAACATCGACGCCGCCCTCTGCGCCGAGGTCGCCCAGGGGTTGGGCCTGCCCGCCCCGGAGCCCACGGTTCCGCCGGCGACCGACGTCCAGCCCAGCCCCGCCCTGTCGCAGGTCGGCCGGGCGTGGCCGGTGACGGGCCGGAAGGTCGCGCTCGTGGTGGACGCCGACACCCCCGCCGCCCGCCTCAAGACAGCACGGGACGCCGTCGTCGGCGCCGGCATGCTGCCGTTCGTGGTGGCGCCGCAGGGCGGCCACATCGGCAAGACGACCATCGACCGGACCTTCCTCACCGCGGCGTCGGTCGAATTCGACGCTGTGCTCCTCCTCGACGCCCCCGCTCCGGGCGCGGACGCCGACCCGACCTTCGACGCCAAGGCCGGCCAGCCGGGCCCGGCCGACGTCGATCCGCGCGTCACGCTGCTGGTCGCCGAGCTGTTCCGCCACAGCAAGGCGATCGGTGCGACGCCGAACGCCGCTGCTGCCCTCGCCGCGGCGGGCGTCCCCGATGAGGCTGCCGGTGTCGTGGTCGCAGACCCGGACGCCGTGGTCGCCGAGTTCACCCGGCTGCTGGCCGGTCACCGGGTCTGGGAGAGGTTCGCGCCTCGCTGAGGCGTTCGCAACTCCAGCGGAGAGGCTCTCGCCCGGAAGGGCGAGGGACTTTCCTGTGGCTGTGCTGAATTGGATGGCTCTTGAGTCTGCCTGTGCTGTGGCTGCTCAACCGAGCCACCTCAAGGGATCGACGTGGCGCCCGTCAGCCTTCACGCCGAAGTGCAGATGGCAACCCGTGGACCAACCGGTGCTGCCCATCGTGCCCACCACTTGACCGCGCGTGAGGCGGTCGCCGACCTGCACGCGGTAGCCCTCCGCGTGCAGGTAGATCGTCTGCAGGTCCACGCCGCCGACCTGCCCGTGCGACAGGACCAGCCGCCAGCCGCCCGAACTGTCGTACCCCCGGTGGGTGACCACCCCGTCGGCGGCGGCGTACAGGGGTGTGCCGCAGGCCGCTGACAGGTCGACGCCGTTGTGCATGCGCCATTCCCGGAAGATCGGGTGCAACCGCATGCCGAAGCGGGAGCCGAGGCGTCCGGCGGTCGGCTGGGAGAGCGGACCCGAGCCACTAGGCCCCACCAAGCTGGTGACCACCCGCGCCGCCTCCCGCGAGGCTGCTCGCTTCGCAACGCCGGCGACAGCCGACTCCGGCAGCAGTCGGACCTGCTCCGCGACGAGCGACAAGGGGTCGAGGTACTCGTCGCCCCGTTTCAATCCCCAGTGCAGGCAGGCGGCGGCCGGGCAGGGCTGGTGCCCCGCCACGAGGCGTCCGACCCCGTCACCGGCGCCCACGCGGTGGCCGACCCGCACAGTGGCCACGACTGGCTCGAGCGTCGTGCGCTCGGTGCCATGGTCGACGACCACCACCGGCTTGCCCGCGACCACGCCCGCGAACGACACCACGCCGGGCGCGGGGGAGGCCACCACGGCGTCCGGCTCGCCGGCCAGGTCGACGCCCCGGTGGCCCGCACCCCAGCGCACCTCGGGCGGGTCGAATCCTCGCACCACGGGGCCGGCCAGCGGCCATGAGCCGGACGCCGCCACCGCGGCCGGAGTGCTCCACCACGTCATCATGGCCAACGCCACCACCCACATCCAGAATCTCCGCATGCCGGGGACACTAGGCGGCGCCCTCCACGTCGGTTGCCTTACGAGTTGGGCATCGGGCGTGCGCCTCGGGGCTGGCGGTGAGACACTGGAGCATGTCCCGGGCGAGGGCCCTCCTGCTCGTCGCGGTGGCGTTGGTCGCCGCAGGCTGTTCGTCGCCCCCGGCCGCCCCGGCGACGCCCATGCCGAACTGTGAGCCAACACCCGCGAGCACCGTTTGTCCCAGTGAGGGGCCGACGAGCGCCGTACCGACAAGCGCGGCCACGAACCTCCCGCCCACGGAACCCACGGCCAGTTGGTTGCCGACCGCGCCGGAGCCCACCGTCGCCCCCACGACTCCGCCGCCGGCCACCAGCGCACCGACGACCAAACCGCCCACGAGCGCACCGACGACGAAACCGCCCACGACCCAGCCGTCGGCGGCGTGCTCGATCCCCAGTGGGTTGCGCGGCGTGGACCTGACCCGGATGCCCACCACGGGCAAGGTGATCGCGCTCACCTTCGACGGCGGGGGAGACAACTCGGGGACCGCGTCCATCCTGCGCACCCTGGCGGACACCAGCAAGCCGGCCACGTTCTTCCTCACCGGGCAGTTCGCGGAGCGCTTCCCCGACGCGGCGCGGACCATCGCAGCCCGCTATCCGATCGGGAACCACACCCAGAACCACCCGGAGCTCACCCTGCAGTCGAACACGCGCGTCGTCGACGAGATCCGTGCCGGAGCCGCCTCGATCAAGCGCGCGACGGGGGTGGATACCCGGCCCTACTTCCGCTTCCCGTACGGGGACCGGGACGCGCGCACGATCGCCCTCGTCAACGACGAGTGCTACGTCCCGTTCCGATGGACGGTGGACACCCTCGGGTGGAAGGGGACCCTGAAGGGCGGTATGACCGCGGAGAAGGTCACCCAGCGGGTGCTGGACGGGGCCAGCAACGGCGGCATCATCCTCATGCACCTCGGCGCGAACCCGGATGACGGGACGACGCTCGACGCCGACGCCCTGCCGGCGATCATCGTGGGGCTGCGCCAGCGCGGCTACACCTTGGTGACGCTCGAACGCGTCCTGCCGGCAACTCCCTGAACGGCACGCTGGCCGGTGGTTTGGAGCACGGCCCGGCTGGGCCATAGCATGTCCCCAGCGACCCGGCAGATCCGGGTCGACTTCGCGTGCAGGCCACGTCGAACCTCCGCAGGTCCCCGGTGACGGGGTGGGGGAGCGGCGCTGCACCAGGCGGGGCTGAACGTCAGCCCTCAACCGAACCAGGCGGTCTCGCCCGGGCGCGTGAGCGTGCCGGCGCCCGTCCGCCGAGAAAGGAACGGCCATGGCCGTCGTGACCACGCGTCAGCTGCTCGAGAGCGGTGTCCACTTCGGACACCAGACCCGTCGTTGGAACCCCAAGATGAAGCGCTTCATCTTCGGTGAGCGCAACGGCATCTACATCATCGACCTGCAGCAGTCCCTCACCTACATCGACAAGGCCTACGCCTTCGTCAAGGAGACCGTCGCCCGCGGCGGCCAGATCCTCTTCGTGGGTACCAAGAAGCAGGCCCAGGAGGCCATCGCCGAGCAGGCCACCCGCGTCGGCATGCCCTACGTCAACCAGCGGTGGCTGGGCGGCATGCTCACCAACTACGCCACGATCTCCAAGCGGACCGCGAAGATGAAGGAGCTCGAGGCGATCGACTTCACCAACGTCGCCGCGTCCGGCCTCACGAAGAAGGAACTCCTCCAGGAGGAGCGCAAGAAGGACAAGCTGGAGAAGACCCTCGGTGGCATCCGCGACATGCACAGGCTGCCGCAGGCCATCTGGGTCGTCGACACCAAGAAGGAGCACCTCGCGATCGACGAGGCGCGCAAGCTTCGCATCCCGATCGTCGGCATCCTCGACACCAACTGTGACCCCGACGAGGTCGACTACGCGATTCCGGGCAACGACGACGCGATCCGCTCCGTCGCCCTGCTGACCCGCATCATCGCGGACGCCGCGGCCGAGGGCCTGCTGTCCCGCAGCTCGGGCGGCATCGCCACCGGTGTGGCCGAGGCCGAGCCCATGGCCGAGTGGGAGCGCGAGCTGTTGGGTGCCACGGCGCCCGCCGGCGTCGACGAGCGCGCCCAGTCCGTCGAGGTCGACCAGGCGGCCCCGGTCCCGGCCTCCGTCGGTGACGAGCCCGTCCCCGCCACCGTCCAGTCCGCCGGCTCCCCGGACAGCCCGGACTCCCCCGCGTCCCCGGATTCGCCCGACTCCCCGGCCAGCCCGGCGTCGGCGTCCGACGAGCAGTGACACCCACCCAAGCGAACAACCAGGAAGCGAGATTGTCATGGCGATCACCGCCCAGGACGTCAAGAAGCTCCGCGACGCCACCGGCGCCGGGATGATGGATGCGAAGAAGGCCCTCACCGAGGCTGAGGGAGACTTCGACGCCGCCATCGAGATCCTGCGTGTCACCGGCGCCGCCAAGGTGTCCAGCCGCTCCGACCGTGAGGCCACCAACGGCCTCGTCGCCGCCGCCGGCACGACGCTGATCCAGCTCGGTGCCGAGACCGACTTCGTCGCCAAGAACGACGAGTTCGTCGCGCTGGCCGCAAAGATCGCCGAGGCCGTGTCCAAGGCCGGCGCCACCGACGTTGAGGCCGCCAAGGCCGTCCGGCTCGGTGACTCCACCGTCGACGAGGCCGTGGCCACCCTGGCCGCCAAGATCGGCGAGAAGCTCGAGCTGGCTGCCGTGGCCACCTTCGAGGCGCCCGCTGCCATCTACCTCCACCGCCGCAGCCAGGACCTGCCCCCGCAGGTCGGCGTGATGGTCGAGTACACCGGTGGCGAGGACGAGTTCGTCCGCGCCATCGCGATGCAGATCGCCGCGATGCAGCCGCAGTGGGTCTCCCGTGAGGACGTCCCCGCTGACGTGCTCGAGAAGGAGCGCCACGTGGCCGAGCTCACCGCCAAGGAGGAGGGCAAGCCCGAGAACATCATCCCCCGCATCGTCGAGGGCCGTCTCGGTGGCTTCTTCAAGGAAGTCACCCTCCTCGAGCAGCCGTCCGTGTCCGACGACAAGAAGACCGTCGGCCAACTCCTCAAGGAGAACGGTGTGACCGTGAAGCGGTTCGTCCGCCTCGCCGCGGGCGCCTGACCTGCGCCTGATCCACTAGAGTGGCGGGGGAAGCCAGTGTCGTAGGGGCAGCCCCTCCTCCCCCTCACAACCCCCCCAAGGAA